>NZ_DS264585.1:0-1380 GCF_000154225.1 Schaalia dentiphila ATCC 17982
ATCTCGCCAATGTGGTGGATTCTCTGCCACTCTCTCACAGTCTCGGCACACACACCAAGCCTCCTGGCGGACAAACCATAGCCAAACCCCCTCTCAAACATCTCCACCGCCTGCTCCCGAAGCAAACGATCATGCCTCAACCCCAGATCCACAGACACGAAAAGCCTCCCATTCCCTGGACTTCAATTTCGATGTCCAAGAAACGGGAGGCAGTTCACAATCAGACGAGGCCGGGGCCGGTTGCTAGGGAAGAGGACCCTTACGCGTTGGTCTTCTCGGCGGCGTCCTGGGCGGAGGCCGGAGCCTTATCCTGCCAGTAGTCCAACTCTGCGGGGTTCAGGCCGATCGAGGAGGCCGTGAACTTCGGGTCGCGGCCGGCCTTACGCTGGGCGACGTAGTCGTTCGCGCAGCGGATGGCCTGGTTGCCGAGGATAACGATGACGGGCAGGTTGATGAGCGCCATGAGGCCCATCAGGATGTCGCCCAGGTTCCACGCGACCTCAAACTTCAGGAGCGCGCCGCAGAAAACGAGGCCAGCGGCCACGAGACGGAAGGCCGTGAGCATCCAGTGCTTGATCTCGATCTTGCGCAGCAGGAAGCGGAAGTTGACCTCGGCGTAGTAGAAGTTGCCGACCAGCGTCGTGAACGCGAAGAGGAACAGTGCGACCGAGATGAAGACCTGGGCGACCGGCTGGCCGAGCACCGTGGCCATCGCGTCCTTCACGAGGGGAGCGCCCGTCACGCCGCCATCATCGCCGACGCCCGAGGAGAGAACCACGAACGCGGTGAAGGTACAGATGATCATCGTGTCGATGAAGACGGAGAGCATCTGGACGAGGCCCTGCTTGGCGGGGTGGGACACGGAGGCGGAGGCCGCGGCGTTCGGCGCCGAACCAACGCCGGCCTCGTTCGAGTACAGGCCGCGCTTGATGCCGTACATCATGGCCGAACCGGCGAAGCCGCCGAAGATAGCCTGGAAGTCGAAAGCACCCTTGAAGATCGCGGAGAACATCGCGGGAATGTTGTGGAAGTTGAGGGCGATGACGACCGCGCCGACACCCAGGTAGATGATGGCCATGACGGGAACGAGGAAGCCCGTGACCTCGGTCAGGCGGCGCGTGCCGCCCAGGATCGAACCTGCCATCAGAATCGCGAGGATGGCACCGATGATCCAGGGAGTCCACTCGTTTTGCCCAGCTGTACTGGGTGAAGGCGTCGGCGACGTTGAAAGATGCCAGCATGTTTGAAAGCCACCCATGTAGGTAAGGATCAGAACGATGGCGAAGAGGTAAGGCGAGCCAGTTCTGCTTAGAGCCGTCTGTATGTAATAGCGGGAACCACCGTTAGAAGTGGTTGAGGGCCGCGCCTTCCTTGTAAATC
>NZ_DS264585.1:1480-2728 GCF_000154225.1 Schaalia dentiphila ATCC 17982
TTTAAGTGCCCCGCCTGGGAAGTACGGCCGCAAGGCTAAACTCAAAGGAATTGACGGGGGCCCGCACAAGCGGCGGAGCATGCGGATTAATTCGATGCAACGCGAAGAACCTTTACCTAGGGCTTGACATGCACGGCGGCACTGCAGAGATGTGGTGGCATTTAGTTGGTCGTGTGCAGGTGGTGCATGGTTGTCGTCAGCTCGTGTCGTGAGATGTTGGGTTAAGTCCCGCAACGAGCGCAACCCTTGCCCTATGTTGCCAGCACGTGATGGTGGGGACTCGTGGGGGACTGCCGGGGTTAACTCGGAGGAAGGTGGGGATGACGTCAAATCATCATGCCCCTTATGTCTTGGGCTTCACGCATGCTACAATGGCTGGTACAGAGGGTTGCGATACTGTGAGGTGGAGCGAATCCCTTAAAGCCAGTCTCAGTTCGGATTGGGGTCTGCAACTCGACCCCATGAAGGTGGAGTCGCTAGTAATCGCAGATCAGCAACGCTGCGGTGAATACGTTCTCGGGCCTTGTACACACCGCCCGTCACGTCACGAAAGTTGGTAACACCCGAAGCCCATGGCCTAACCGCTTTGTGCGGGGGGAGTGGTCGAAGGTGGGATTGGCGATTGGGACGAAGTCGTAACAAGGTAGCCGTACCGGAAGGTGCGGCTGGATCACCTCCTTTCTAGGGAGCCCATTTGTTGGGGAACAATGCAGCATGGTGGCCTTTTGGTTGGTGTGTTGGGTTGTTTTCTTGTGCCTGCATGTGTACGCCACCCGATGTGGGTGGTGGGTGTGGGTGCGTTACTGGGTTGGGCATAAGAAGTTATACGAGCGAGCACACTGTCGGGTTCACGTTCAACACCGTGTTGGCGTCCGCCACGTGTTGTGGTGGTTGCCCGCGCAGCCGGCCTGATGGTTTGTTGGGTGTGGGTGTGTGTGGTGGGTTGTTTGTGATTTGTATAGTGGTTGCGAGCATATTTGTTCTGTACTGTTTTTTGTGTTTTGTTTAGTTTTATTGGGCATTCGGTGGATGCCTTGGCATCAAGAGCTGATGAAGGACGTTGCGGCCTGCGATATGCCTCGGGGAGCTGGCGAGCGAGCGTTATTATCCGAGGGTGTCCGAATGGGGGAACCTAACCTGGGTTGTGCTGGGTTACCATCATCTGAACGTGTATAGGGTGGTGGGGGGAACGCGGGGAAGTGAAACATCTCAGTACCCGCAGGAAAAGATATTCCGTGAGTAGTGGCG
>NZ_DS264586.1:0-30426 GCF_000154225.1 Schaalia dentiphila ATCC 17982
AGGATCTAACTCTCCGCACATAAACAAAAACGTTAAAGTCCAGAAAAACCAACCAACCAAACAAGTCCAGCCAGCAATCCCAACCAAAAACACTCAAAAACAAAAAACAGGCATAAAAAACAAACAAACACACTATCGAGTTCACAAACAACACCCACACACCCCAGAAAACCAAGCCAAAAACCCAGCCACCAGAGCAGTGAACCACCACCACAAACCCACTCACAAGCTCGCGGCGACAGGTGAATAATCTACCCACCCCCACACCCAAAGTCAAACCAAAACACCGTGACCCCCACCACACACCCCACAAACCCACCAAACACAACGAAAAGTCCGGGTCGATTCAGCTTGCATGGCCGTGCACAGTCAACGAAAAGGCGGGCCCGACCGCGCATCACCAGCGCGATCAGGCCCGCCAAACAGCCGAAATGACTCTCAGTTCACACCCATGTCGGGCTGAACGGGGATATCGACAGTCGGAAGGTCGCGCACGGCGCGACGCACGGCCTTGGAAACGGCGGGGGCAACGCGCTTGTCGAAGGCGCCGGGGATGATGTAGGAGGGCGAGAGCTCGTCCTCGGAGATCACGGACGCGATAGCCACGGAGGCGACGCGCAGAACCTCGGTCGTAATCTCCTTGACCTTGGCATCCAGGAGACCTCGGAACAGACCCGGGAAGGCCAGAACGTTGTTGATCTGGTTCGGGTAGTCGCTGCGGCCCGTGGCGACGACGGCGGCGTACTTGCCGGCGCCGATCGGGTCAACCTCGGGCGTGGGGTTGGCGAGGGCGAAGACGATGGCATCGTCAGCCATGGTCTCGACGTCCGAGGGATCGAGGATGTTGCCAGAGGAGACGCCGATGAAGACGTCGGCACCCTTCAGGACCTCCTTGAGGGAGCCGTGAACGTGGCGCGGGTTGGTTGCTTCGGCCAGCGCCTTACGGGAGGGGTGCATGCCTTCGGTGTCGTCGCCGGAGAGCGCACCGTCGCGGCCGCAGCCGATGATGTCGCGCGCACCCTGGGCGAGCAGCAGGCGGATGATCGCGTTGCCGGCCGCGCCGACGCCAGAGACGACGATACGCACGTCTTCGATCTCCTTGTCCACGATCTTCAGCGCGTTGATGAGTGCCGAAAGAACGACGATCGCTGTGCCGTGCTGGTCGTCATGGAAGACGGGGATGTCGAGCTCGGCGCGCAGGCGCTCTTCGATCTCGAAGCAGCGGGGCGCCGAGATGTCCTCCAGGTTGATGCCGCCGTATGCGGGGGCGATCGCCTTGACGATCGAGATGATCTCTTCGGTGTCCTTGGTGTCCAGGACGACCGGCCACGCGTCGACGCCGCCGAACTCCTTGAACAGGACGGCCTTGCCTTCCATGACGGGCAGGGCAGCCTCGGGGCCGATATCGCCCAAGCCGAGGACGGCGGTGCCGTCGGAGACGACCGCGACCGTGTTGGCCTTCATGGTCAGCAGGTGGGCCTTCTGGGGCATGTCGTGGATGGCGGTGCACACGCGGGCCACGCCGGGCGTGTAGGCGCGCGAGAGGTCGTCGCGGTTACGCAGCGGCACCTTGGAGTGGATCTCCACCTTGCCGCCGATATGGCTCATGAAAGTCTGGTCGGAGACCGAATCGGCGGTCACGCCGGGCAGCGCGCCGATGGCGTCGCGGACCTCGCGGCGGTGCTCGGAATCGCGCATGTCGCACGTCAGGTCGATGATGATGCGCCCGCGGTCGGAGTCGGCCACGTCGAGGCCCTTGATCTCCGCTCCAGTCGAAGAGACTGCGTCAACAATGGACGCGATGGAAGTCGTCTTCTCGTCCACCTCGATACGGTAGGAGGCGGTGTACGACGGCGATGTGCGCATGTCTGTCCTTTCGTTGGGCGCCCGGCCAGAGTCGGCCCAGCTGTCCTCAAGCGCTCATCCTAGGTAACTTTCTGCTCCCCCAGGAAGGGGTAGGCCACAACGTGGACACGTGCAAACGGTCAGGGACGAGGCCGGGGCACCTCCTCGGGAGAGCAGGCACGGGGCCGGGGCGCTCTTTCAGGGCAGCGTGCACACACCCGGGACACCCAGTCCGGAAACGCCGACGGGGGCCGGGATCGCATCGATCCCGGCCCCCGTGAGGCTCGTGCGGAGTAACCTCAGGCACCGACCATTTCCATGATCAGCTCACGCACGCGGGCGGCGTCAGCCTGCCCGCGGGTGGCCTTCATGACCGCGCCGACGAGGGCGCCGGCCGCCTGGACCTTGCCGCCCTTGATCTTCTCGACGATGTCGGGGTTGGCATCCAGGGCCTCCTGGACGGCCGCCGTCAGGGCGCCGTCGTCGGAGACAACCTCGAGGCCTCGGGCCTCGACGACCTGCGTCGGATCGCCTTCGCCCGCGAGGACACCCTCGAGGGCCTGGCGCGCCAGCTTATCGTTGATACGACCCGAATCGATGAGACCCTGCAGCTCAGCGACCTGAGCGGGGCTGACCCCGGCCTCGTCGAGGGAAACCTCGCGCTCCTTGGCGCGACGCGAGATCTCACCCATCCACCACTTGCGGGCGGAGGCGGGATCACAGCCAGCAGCGACCGTGGCCTCGATGAGCTCAAGGGCACCGGCGTTGATGACGTCGCGCATCTCCATGTCCGCGTAGCCCCACTCGGTGCGCAGGCGGCGGCGCTTGGCGACGGGCAGCTCGGGCAGCGAGGCGCGCAGCTCCTCCACCCATTCACGATCCGGGCGGATCGGAACCAGGTCGGGCTCGGGGAAGTAGCGGTAGTCCTCGGAATCCGACTTCTCACGGCCGGACGACGTCGACCCGTCCTCCTCGTGGTAGTGACGGGTCTCCTGCAGGATCGTGCCACCCTCGGACAGGATCTGAGCCTGGCGCTGCATCTCGTAGCGCACGGCCGAGGCGATTCCGCGGAAGGAGTTCACGTTCTTCGTCTCGGTGCGCGTACCCAGCGGGGAGTCGGGCGTCGGGCGCAGCGACACGTTGATGTCGGCGCGCACGTTGCCGCGCTCCATACGGGCCTCGGACACATCGAGGGCACGGAAAATGTCGCGCAGGGCCTGCACGTAGGCGGCGGCCACCTCGGGCGCACGCTCGCCGGCGCCCTCGATCGGGCGGGTCACGATCTCCACGAGCGGCACGCCCGCACGGTTGTAGTCCACGAGCGAGTAGTCCGCGCCCTGGATACGACCGTCCGCGCCACCGATGTGCGTGTTCTTGCCCGCGTCCTCCTCCATGTGCGCGCGCTCAATCTGCACGCGGAACATCGTGCCGTCCTCGAGCTCGACGTCCACGTAGCCGTCGTGAGCGATCGGCTCATCGGACTGGGAGGTCTGGAAGGCCTTCGTCAGGTCCGGGTAGAAGTAGTTCTTACGCGCGAAACGGCAGTACTCAGCGATCTCGCAGTTCAGCGCCAGGCCGATCTTGATCGCGTACTCGACGGCCTTGTGGTTGACGACCGGCAGCGAGCCGGGCAGACCCAGCGACACGGGGGTCACAAAGGTGTTCGGGTCGCCGCCAAACGCGTTGGGGGCCGCGTCGAACATCTTGGTCTTGGTGCCCAGCTCGACGTGCACCTCAATGCCGAGAACCGGGTCGAAGCGGCGCGCCGCCTCGTCGTAATCCATGAGCTCAGTCATCACTTTTCCTCCCAGTTAGCTGCGGGGCACTGTCCCGCGACGTCGTCGCTGAGCGCCTCCACCAGGGACGCCACCTTGTACATGACCAGGTCGCCGCGCGCGGGGGCCAGCACCTGGAAGCCGATGGGCAGGCCTTCGGAGGACACCGCGTTGGGCACGTTCACGCCGGGGATGCCCGCCAGGTTCGCGGGGATCGTGGCGACGTCGTAGAGGTACATGGCCAGCGGGTCGGAAGTCTTCTCGCCGAACTTGAAGGCCGTCTCGGGGGCCGTGGGCGACACGAGGACGTCAACCTGCTCGAACACCGCGTCGAAGTCGCGCTGGATGAGCGTGCGCACCTTCTGGGCGCTGCCGTAGTAGGCGTCGTAGTAGCCGGCCGAGAGCACGTGCGTGCCCAGGATGATGCGGCGCTTGACCTCGTCGCCGAAGCCTGCCTCGCGGGTGGCGGCCATGACGCGCTCGGCGGTCACGGGGCCCTCGGTGGGCTCGACGCGGATGCCGTAGCGCATGCCGTCGAAGCGGGCCAGGTTCGAGGAGACCTCGGCGGGCATGATCAGGTAGTAGGCGCCCAGCGAGTACTCCAGGTGCGGGCAGGAGACCTCGACGATCTCAGCGCCGGCCTCGCGCAACTTCTCGACGGTGGCGTTGAAGGCGTCGATGACGTCCTTCTGGTAGCCCTCGCCGCTCAGCTCCTTGACGACGCCGACCTTCAGGCCCTTCATGGAGCCCTGCGCGGCCACGGACTCGACGGCCTCGGTGAGCGCGGGGACCGGCTCGTTCAGGGAGGTCGAATCGTTGGGGTCGTAGCCGCCGATCAGCTCGGTCAGGGCGGCCGCGTCCGCGACCGTGCGGGTGACGGGGCCGATCTGGTCCAGGGACGAGGCCATGGCCACCAGGCCGAAACGCGACACCGCGCCGTAGGTGGGCTTGGCGCCAACCGTGCCGGTCACGAACGCGGGCTGACGGATCGAGCCGCCCGTGTCGGAACCGAGGGCCAGGGGCACCATGTAGGCCGCGACGGCAGCGGCCGAACCGCCGCCGGAGCCGCCAGGGATACGCTCGGTGTCCCACGGGTTCTTCGTCGCACCGAACGCGGAGTGCTCGGTGGACGAACCCATGGCGAACTCATCCATGTTGGTCTTGCCGACGATGGGCAGGCCGGCTTCCTTGATCTTGGCGGTGACGGTCGCGTCGTAGGGAGGCTCCCAGTCGCCCAGGATCTTCGAGGCGCAGGTGGTGCGCAGGCCGCGCGTCACCACGTTGTCCTTCACGGCGATCGGCACGCCCGCCAGGCGGTGCAGGGTCTCCCCCGCCGCGCGGCGCGCGTCCACGTCGGCCGCGGCCGCCAGGGCTCCCTCGCGGTCGACAGTGATGAAGGCGTTGACGCGGTCCTCGATCGCGTCAATGCGGTCCAGGCAGGCCTGGGTCAGCTCGACGGAGGTGATCTGGCCGGCGGCCAGCATGTCCGCCAGCTCGAGGGCGCTCTTCTTCAGCAGCTCGTTCATCAGTCCTCCCCCAGAATCTGCGGAACCAGGAACATGCCGTCCTGGGCGGCGGGCGCCTGAGCGAGCACCTCGTCGCGGTCCACGGTCTGCCCAATCTCGTCTTCGCGCCACACGTTGGTCAGCGGAATCGGGTGGGACGTGGCGGGAACCTCGGGGGTGGCGACCTCGGACACCTTGGAGACGGCGTCGGCGATCGCGTCGAGCTCACCCGCGAAACGCGTGATTTCCTCGTCGGTCAATGCGATGTGGGCCAGGCCCGCAACGCGGGCGACCTCGTCAGTACTAATGCGTGACATGTGTGGCATCCTACCCGTATGGCCTTTTCACAGCGACGCCAACTCACCAGGCAGACGTGGTCGATCGTCAAAAAAGCGGGAATCGCGCTGCTCGCCGCCCAGGCGGCCGCAGTCGTGACCGTTCACGCGATCGACCGCATGCGCACCGCCCGTATCCCCGGTGGCGTGCACGGTTTCCCCACCCTGCCTCCCGCCGACACGCAGATCGGCGACACCGTGGCGCGCACGTACACGGAGGGAACCTCCCTGTACGCGGACATGTTGGAGGCCATCGAAGGGGCAACGCATCACATTTATTTCGAGACCTTCATTTGGCGCTCAGACCGCTGGGGCCAGCGTTTTAAGACGGCACTGATCGACGCAGCCAAGCGCGGCGTCGAGGTGTTCTGCGTGTGGGACGGCTTCGGCGTCCTCAACCAGGATCCGCGCTTCTACAAGTTCCCCGTGATGCCGAATCTGCACGTGCGCAAGTTCCCGATGCTGCGCTCGGGCTTCTTCACCCTGAACATTCGTCGCACGGGCCAGGATCACCGCAAGATCCTCGTGGTCGACGGCGAGATCGGCTTCGTGGGCGGCTACAACATCGGTGACCCGTTCGTGAACGAGTGGCGAGACACCCACGTGCGCATCACGGGCGAGGCCGTGTGGGAGCTGGAAAACGGCTTCGTCGACTTCTGGAACCATTTCCGCCCCAAGACCTGCCCGGAACTGCCAGATCAGGGTGCGCGCGCATGGAGCGCGGACGTGACCGCGCAGTTCAACCTGCCGCACTACCTCCTCTTCCCGATCCGCGGCATGTACATCGACGCAATCGAGCGCGCGACCAACCGCGTGCTCATTACGACGGCGTACTTCATCCCCGACCGCGAGGTCCTCGGCTCCCTGATCGCCGCCGCCCGCCGTGGCGTGCGCGTCCAGGTGCTGATCCCGGAGTATTCCAACCACATCCTGGCGGACTGGGTGGCGCGCCCCTACTACGGCGAGCTGCTGCGCGAGGGCGTGGAGATCTGGCTGTACCGTCACGCGATGGTCCACTCCAAGACGATGACGGTGGACGGTCGCTGGTCGACGATCGGCACGGCGAACATCGACCGCCTGTCGATGCGCGGCAACTACGAGGTCTGCCTGCAGTTCTTCTCCCGCCCGCTGGCTGCGCGCATGGAGGAGATCTTCGCGAACGACCTCACGACTGCCCGTCGCCTGACGATCGACGAGTGGGAGAAGCGCTCGATACTCACCCGCGTCGGCGAGATGCTGCTGGGCCCCTTCGAGCCCTTCGTCTAAACCCCGGCCTCGTTACAGGCCGACGGCTGCCAGGCCTCCCTCGAGGAGGTCCGTAAACTGCTGCTCGGTGATGACCGGGACGCCCAACGCCTCGGCCTTCGCGGCCTTGGAACCCGCGCCCGGGCCCGCGACCACGAGCGAGGTCTTTTTCGAGACCGAGCCCACCGCCTTTCCGCCGCGCGAGGTGATCGCCTCCTTGGCGCCCTCGCGGTCGTACCCGGGCATCGCGCCCGAGACGACGACGGTGAGGCCCGCAAGCACGTCAGAAGTCGGCTCGGGCGCCTCGTCAGCCATGCGCACGCCCGCGCGCGCCCACGCCTGAAGTACCTCCAGGTGCCAGTCGACCGTGAACCAGTCGCGCAGGGATCGGCCGATTTCTTCGCCCACGCCTTCGACGGCGGAGAGCTCCTCGACCGAGGCGGCGCGCAGAGCGTCCATCGATAGAAACTTCTCTGCGAGCGCGCGGGCCGCCGTGGGGCCGACATGGCGGATGGACAGGGCGACGAGGACGCGCGCGAGGGGCTGACTCTTGGCCTTCTCCAGCTCGACGAGCATCTTCTCCGTGCCCTTGGAGGCGGTAGGCTCGATGGGCTCAAAAACGGTCTGTCCGCGCAGCTTGCGGGGCTTGTAGGCCTTGGTCCAGAAGTAGCGAACCTGCTTCCAGTCCCCGGTTTCCTCGCCCTTCTTCTTGACGGGCTTCCACACCATGACGTCGCGCAGGTCCTCGGCACGCAGGTCGAAGAGCGCGGCCTCCGTGCGCAGGGCGGGTGCCTGCGGGGCGGGCAGGAGTTCCTCGGCGCGGGTGATCTGCTCGCCGTGGGGCAGCTCGCGGCCACCCTCAAGGGTGAGGACGGTACCGTCCTCCAGCGTAACGCTGTGGCCGGCGACCAGGGCGGCCGCCACCTCGTCACGGTCGTTTTCGGGCTGGGTCATGGCAAGCGCAGACTCGTCGCCGAGGCCCTCTACGTCCAAGGCAGATCGGGCACCGACGTGGGCGAGGCGCTCGGTAATCTGAGCGGGGCACAAACCCTTGTTCGGGCAGCGCAGGTCGACGTCGCCTTCCTTCTCCTGGACGAGCGTCGTCCCGCAGGAGGGGCACTCGGTAGGCATGACGAAGGGACGCTCGGATCCGTTGCGCGCATCCTCGACGGGGGCGACGATCTCGGGGATGACGTCGCCGGCCTTGCGCAGGACGACGAGGTCGCCGATGAGGACCCCCTTGCGGGCGACCTCCTGCGCGTTGTGCAGGGTCGCGCGCGCAACGTTCGAGCCCGCGACCAGCACGGATTCCATGACGCCGTACGGGGTCACGCGGCCCGTTCGGCCCACCTGGACGCGGATGTCGAGCAGGCGCGTGTGGACCTCTTCGGGCGGGAACTTATAGGCCGCCGCCCAGCGCGGCGTGCGTGAGGTCGAGCCGAGGGAACGCTGCAGGTCCAGGTCGTTGATCTTGACGACGACGCCGTCGATCTCGTGTTCAAGATCATGGCGCTTTTCTCCAAGCTCAGCAATACGCTCTTCGATGGCCTTTCGGCCCGTGAGTACGCGGGTGTAGGGCGAGACGGGCAGGCCCCAGTCGCGCAGCTGCTCGTACCAGCCCATCTGGGTGATCGGTTCGGTGAAGTCTTCCCCGGCCTCGACGAAGCCGATGCCGTGGGCGACCATCGCGAGGGGGCGCTTGGCGGTCTCGGCCGGGTCTTTTTGACGCAGGGAGCCGGCGGCGGCGTTGCGCGCGTTGACGAAGGTTTTTTCCCCGGCCTCGACGCGGGCCTCGTTGAAGGCGGCGAAGTCGGCGACCGGGAAGTACACCTCGCCGCGCACCTCGATGCGCGTGGGCACGGTGCCGCTCAGAGTCTGTGGGATCGAGGCAATGGTTCGCGCGTTAGCGGTCACGTCCTCGCCGACGTAGCCGTCGCCTCGGGTCGCGGCGCGTACGAGACGGCCGTTCTCGTACAAGAGATTGATGGACAGGCCGTCGACCTTGACCTCGGTCGTCATCTCGAGGTCGGATATGCCGGTGGCCTCGGCCATGCGGGTCTCCCACCCGGCGAGCTCCTCAAGGGAGAAGACGTCGTCGAGGGACATCATCTGAGCAAGGTGGCGCACCTCGGAGAAACCGGAGTCGACGCTGCCGCCCACGCTCATCGTGGGCGAGTCGGCGCCGCGCAGCTGCGGGTATCGCTCCTCGATCTCTTCGACCTCGCGGTACATGCGGTCATAGTCCGCGTCCGCGAGGGTCGGCGAATCACGGTCGTAGTAGGCGGCGCGGGCCTCGTTGATGCGGTCAACGAGGTCGTTGTAGCGGTCGCGGGTCGTCTCGAACGTGGAGTCAGCCATGGGGTCCATTCTTGCATTTGACGAGGCTGGCCGACCGGCGGGCGGGGCGCTTGGGCGGCGGAGGTGGTCATAGCCACATGGGTCTGCGGGGTGGTTATCCACAGGGGCACGCGAGTGCCTCGGGTTATCCACAGGGCTTCTGTCGCCGCTTGATCGGCCGCGAGCGCGGCGGGATCGTTGGGGCATGAAGGATTCCGGTTGCCTCGCCCGATCAGCCTTGCGAGCCGACGTTCACCTGGCCTGCGTCGCGGGCCCCGACGTCGGCGTCGTGCTCGCCCCTGGCACGGTCGGGCGAGCGGGGGACGTGCCGCTAACGTGCGCGTCCGTTGCTCGAGAGCACCTCCGATTCTCGACGCGGGACGGCCGAGCAGTCCTGCGCGTGTCGCCCGGCGCTTCCCCCGTGCGTGTGCGTGCTCGGCTCCCCCTATGGCGCCGCCATCGGGACGCCCGTCCTCTCCCTGCGGGGACCCGCATCCGTTTGGAGGAGGACATCTTCGAGGTGCGGGGACGGCCTCGTTGTTTGGTGTGGCCCGCACCTTCCGGACGAGGCCGAGGGTCGATCACGGGATCCTCTCTCCTGCGGGGCGCTCCGTTGATCTCTGTGCTCGTCATGGGAGGTTTCCTGCTGTGGAGGCTGCGCTCGTCCATTTCGTTACCTTCGGTGCTCGTGCCGGCCTGCGTGGGCATCGTGCTGGTCGCGATCGTAGCTGCGGTCGTCCTCGTGTGGCGGGCACGCCGGCGTCGCCTGGGCTGGGATGGCGGGGCACTGTCCCTGGTCCTCGCTGGGCTTCAGGCCTCGTCCGCTCCCCCACGCTCTGCGCGGGCCGCCGTGTGGCCGGGGCGTCCCACGCGCGTGGGAGGGCGCGTGCGGCTGGCGGCGTCCGCTGACGCGAGAGAGCCGGGTGAGTGCGAGGCGATCGGCATCGTCGGCGCCCACGCATCCCAGTGCGCGCTGTGGTGCGCCGGCCAGATCGCCGCTCAGCTTGGCGGGGCGCGCGTGTGGTGGAACAGCGCCGCTCCCGTGCTTATTGGGAACGCTGGCGTGGATATCCACGTCAGCGACCGCGACTCCTGCCCGCACTGCACGCGCGACGCCGCCCACCCAACGCTCCACATCGGATACTCCCCCTCACTGTCGCTCCTTCCGGCGTGGTGCGCGCAGGTGTGCGTCACCGATGATGCACCCGTGAGCTCGCACTGGTGGTGGACCGTCACCCGGGCAGACGCGCAAGACAGCCTGCCCGCGCGGCTCGACTGGGATCCGTCCTCGGCGAGGGGACGCGGCGGTGGGCTGAGCGTGCGGATCGGCCTGGGAGAGGAAGGGCCTGTCAACCTGGACCTGGTCGCCGACGGGCCGCACGCGCTCGTCGCCGGGTGCACCGGATCAGGTAAGTCAGAGGCGCTCCTCGGTTGGCTTGCCGCAATCGCACACTGCTACAGCCCCGAACAGGTCCGTTTCATCCTCATCGACTACAAGGGCGGGGCGACGTTCGCTCGGCTCGAGGCGCTACCGCACACCCAGGCGCTCCTCACCGACCTCGACGCCGGCGCCACGACCCGAGCGCTGGAGGGAATCGCGTCGATCCTCCAGCGACGCGAGGAATCCCTCGGGGCACTCGGTTTCCCCGACCTCGCCGCGTGGGAGAGCGCTCACGAGGAGGATCCCGTCAGCGTGAGCGCTCCCCCGCCACGTCTCATCGTCGCGATCGACGAGTTCCGCGTTCTCGCCCAGGCCCATCCCGATTCGATGGAGGTCTTGCTCCGCCTCGCCGCGCAGGGACGCAGCCTCGGCTTGCATCTCATCGCGGCCACCCAACGCCCCTCGGGCGCAGTGAGCGCACAGATGCGCGCAAACATGGACATTCGACTGTGCCTGCGCTGCGTCAGCGCCTCGGACTCCACCGACATCATCGGGGACGGACGCGCCGCCTCACTGCCGCGTATCCCCGGTCGCGCGGTCCTGTCGGACGTGGGTACGATCCAGCTGACCTACGTCGCCGACATCGCATCAGTGGTCGAGCGCTGCAACGCCACGTGGCCTCGTACGACCACCGAACCCCTGTGGGCGCCACCCCTACCCGAGGCACTGAACTGGGAGGATGTCGACGACGCCGCACAACGCTCTGTCGATCACACCCCGGAGGGGAACGTGGCCCACGACGGACTCCCAGGCGGCACCGCCGTGTCTCTCGGCCTCGCGGAAGGCATCGAGCATCACGTCCCCATCGTCTGGGACGGGGGAAGCATCCAGATTCAGACCAGCGCGCACGAAGTGCATCTCGCCGCGCAATGGGCGCTGTCCCTCGCAACCCGAATCGCACACGGTACCCGCCGCCCTCTCCACGTGATTGGGGAGGACGCGGTGGGAGGCGTGGCCTCCCAGCTGCCTGCGGACGCACCCAGCGCCATCGACCTGCTAGAAGGCATCTGCGACCACGGGCCCACGGTCCTCGCGCTCACGGATACCCCGCAGCTGCGCTCGTATCTGTCGCAGGCACTCGCTGCTCCCCAGGCGGAGGCGCTGTGGACCTCGCTCCTGGCCAAGGCCAGGCGCGCTGGCGTCGTCATCGTCGCCGCCTTCGCGGGCAGATTCACCCCGTCGAGCGCGGCAATGGGAGCGTTCTCGACGCGCATCGTGCGTGCCCGGGACGCGGACGAGGCCGTCCACGCCGGAATCGCGCCCGGAGAGCTGCGAGCTCTCGGTGAGGGGCAGGCGCTCGTCGTGCGACCGGGAGAGAGACCTTGCCTCGCCACCATCCCCAGGCAGGGCATTAACCTGCGACACCACCGCCCGGCTGACGGGAACGACTGGCGCATCCCCTCCCCCTCGCAGGTCACAGCGCTGGTCAGAAATGCCCGCTCTCCCATCCTGATCGGCCCCACCTACAGCGCCCCCGCCTGGGAACACGCACTGCCGTGGATCATCATCGGACGCAGGGACGATGCCCGGGTCATCGAGGCCATCCACGCCCACCTCGGTTGGGAAACACCAAAGATCTCTGACGTAATTCCCGAAGAAGCGTGGACTCGTATCACCAGATGGGACGAGCACAGGGTCCTCGCGCTCAACCCCACACACAACGTTATTCGCTCATTAATTCAACACAGCCACACGCCCCCGCTCGCCCTGACTGCACGACGATGGGACATGACCTGCGGACTGATCAGCGAGGGTGATACCGTCAGCATTGCTCAACTGACCGCAGAGTCAGTTAACACCTAAGTCCCACCTTATCGGCCGGTCGTGAGCAGACACATAGTGACATCTCCATTTCACTGTTGACACGACCTTGCACGACTAAGATGACCTAGCGGACACTAAAAAAGAGCAAAAGAGAACCAGGCGCACAGGACACGAGGAGCGAAAGACAGATCATGGATTGGCGCAGTAAGGCAGCATGCCTGACCGTAGACCCGGAACTTTTCTTCCCCATCGGGAACACGGGTCCGGCTATTAGGCAGGTCGCCGAGGCCAAGGCCGTGTGCCGCGAGTGCGAGGTCGTGGGCGTGTGCCTGCAGTGGGCCATCGACAACAATCAGGACTCCGGCGTGTGGGGCGGCATGAGCGAAGAAGAACGCCGCTCCCTCAAGCGCCGCGCCGCGCGCGCACGCCGCGCAGGCTGCTAACAAGCCACAGCGCCCACACGTGCCGCACAGACGATCAAGGCCGAGGATCCACAATGGATCCCCGGCCTCGTTCGTTGATCATTCACACCGCCTGGGCGGATCCCCGATCAGGCAGGGTCCAGGTTGGCGTGGAGCGTGACGAGCGTGCCGCCGCCCTCACGCGGCGCCCACTCGATCGAGCCTTTGAGCTCGCCGCGCACCATCTGGTGCACGATCTGCGTGCCCAGGCCGCTCATGGGCGTGCCCGGCACGAAGCCCACGCCATCGTCTGCGACGGTCACGGTCATGGATGTTCCCTCGCGCTCGGCGCGCACTTCGATGAGGCCATCACGGTCCGCGAGGCCATGCTCGACCGAGTTGGCGACCAGCTCGTTGAGGACGGTCGCCAGGGCCTGAGCCTGATCGGCCTGAATCGTGCCGAAGCTGCCGGTCGTGATGACCTCGACGGCGTGGTCCGTGGACGCGATCGCACCGGCCATGCGCACGATCGTGCGCGCGACCTCGTCGAAGTCAACCGACTCATCGACGTTCTGCGACAGGGCGGCGTGCACGGTCGCGATGGCCTGCACGCGGCGCTCGGCCTCCGCAAGAGCTACCTTGACCGCTTCCTCGGAGGAGCGGCGCGACTGAAGGCGCAGAAGCGCGGACACGGTCTGCAGGTTGTTCTTGACGCGGTGGTGGATCTCGCGGATCGTCGCGTCCTTCGTCATGAGTTCCTGCTCGTGACGGTGGACCTCGGAAACGTCGCGCGTCAGGATGACGGCGCCCAGGCGCTTACGCCCGTTCACGAGGGGCAGGGCACGCATGCTGACGGTCGAGGCACGCGCGGCGATCTCGACGCGCCAGGAGGCACGGCCCATGACGACGACGGCCATGGATTCCTCGATGAGGGTGCCATCCCCGATGACCTCGGTGATCTCCTGAGCGAGAACCTTTCCGGTCACGTGCGTGCGAATGCCGAGGCGGCGCAGGCACGACACGGCGTTGGGGGTCGCGTGCTGGACGCGGCCCTCCGCATCCAGTAGAACGGCGCCGTCAAGGACTCGCGGGACGCCGTGAGAGGTAACCTGCGGGGTGGAGTCGTAGGGGTATTCGCCGCGCGCCATCATCTGGCACAGGGTGTCGGCCGCGGCGACGGTCCACCCCTCGAAGCCGAGGGATAGACGCGGACTCGACAGGTTGGCCTCGCGCGTGACGACGGCGATGATGCGCCCGTCGTGGCACACGGGCACGCAGGTTTCCATCATCGAGTAGGTGCCGGCCCAGCGGGCGGCGGGCGAGCGCACGACCTGCCCGGTCTGCAGGGCGCGCCGCAGGTCGATTTCGCGGGCGGCGGGCAGGTGGAGGCCGATGATGTCGTCCACGTGGACGGTCGTCGAGGTCGCGGGACGACAGTGGGCGGCCGCGATGAAGCGTCCGTCGTCGGCGGGCAGCCACAGAACCAGGTCGGCGGCCGCCAGGTCGGCGAGCACCTGCCAGTCCGCGAGGAGGAGGTGCAGCCAATCGATGTCCTGCTCCGACAACGGCGTCGAAGAGGCTTCTTCAGCTAACTGCATGAGACTACGCATGCATCTACTCTAAAGGGAGAGGGGCCGCGAGGGCGGACCTTAGTTGTAAATGAGCGCCGGGACACGCTTCGGCGCCGCTTCTTTCGTCAGGAGAGCCATGCAATTCACGCAGTCCATGTCGTATCCCGGTACGGTCGACGAGGTCGTCACCATGTACCTAACCCCCACCTACCTGGAGCGACGCTTCGGCCAGTTTGTCGTGGAGGGTTCCTCCACCGTGTCGGTGGAGGGCCAGCGCGTGTCATTCGCCGGCACCGTGCGCCCAGAGCTTATTCCGGCGGCGGCCGCGCGCTTTGTCAAGTCCGATCTGCGCATCGCTTTCACCGAGGAGTGGACGACGAACGAGGCCGGGGCCTCCTCGCGCACGTCGGTGACCGTGGACGGCGCCCCGGTGTCCGTCGAGGCCACGTCCACGCTGGCGGGTGCCGAGGAGGGGTGCGTTCGCGAAGTAAGCGGCAACGTGTCGGTGCGAGTGCCGCTACTGGGCGGTCGCATCGAGAAGGAGGCAGTGGCTCACCTGGGCCGCGTCGTGGAGCGCGAGCAGGCGCTGGCCGCCGACTGGCTGGAGGAGCATCGCTGAACCTTCGCTACGCTCTGCGAGGAAACCCGCCCGCCCGGCGTTGCATTTCGGGCGGGCGGGGTCTTTTCGCGCCACAATAGGAGCCATGAGTGATACCCCTAAGTCTCTGTACATGCAGCGTACGGGCGTGCGTCAGTACGTCGCCCGCAACCAGGACGGCGCCGAGATCCGCATCGGTCACGGCCCCGGCCTCTTCTCCCCCGGCGACCTGCTGAAGCTCGCGATCGCGGGCTGCAACGCGATGAGCTCGGATGCCCGCATGGCGGCTCGCCTGGGCGACGATTTCGAGCAGTTCGTCGGCGTCTCCGGCGACTACGACCAGCAGAATGATCGTTTCACGCACGTGGACGTCGAGCTGGTCCAGGACATGTCTGCCCTGTCCGACGAGGAGATCGAGGATCTCAAGCGTCGCGCCGATGCCGCAATCAAGCGCAACTGCACGATCGAGCACTCGGTCGTCGATCAGGCGCTGCCGGCCTCGCACACGTGGACGAACGAGCGGATCAACTGACGTGAGCGTCGTCGACCGCCAGTACGAGGACCTGCTGGCGCGCATTATGCGTGAGGGCACCCCCAAGGGTGACCGCACCGGCACGGGCACGCGTTCCCTGTTTGGGGCGCAGCTGCGCTACGACCTGTCGAAGGGCTTCCCGCTGATCACGACAAAGCGCGTGCACCTCAAGTCGGTGGTCGGCGAACTCCTGTGGTTCCTGTCGGGTTCGTCGAACGTGTCCTGGCTCCAGGACAACGGGATCCGCATCTGGAACGAGTGGGCGGACAAGGACGGCGAGCTTGGCCCGGTGTACGGCGTCCAGTGGCGTTCGTGGAATGCCGGGGACGGTCGCCACATCGACCAGATCTCCCAGGTCCTCGAGACGCTGAAGACGAACCCGGATTCGCGCCGCATGGTGGTGTCCGCGTGGAACGTCGGCGACCTGCCGCAGATGGCGCTTGAGCCCTGCCACGCGTTCTTCCAGCTGTACGTGGCCGACGGCCGCCTGTCTCTGCAGCTCTACCAGCGCAGCGCGGACATGTTCCTGGGAGTGCCCTTCAACATCGCGTCCTACTCGCTGCTCACTCACATGTTCGCCCAGCAGGCGGGCCTGGAGGTCGGCGACTTCATTTGGACGGGCGGGGACTGCCACATCTACTCCAACCACACGGAGCAGGTGACCGAGCAGCTGAGCCGCGAGCCGTACCCGTTCCCGCGCCTGGAGCTCGCGAAGGCTCCTTCGATGTTCGAGTACTCCTTCGATGACATTTCGGTGATGGACTACCAGCATCACCCCACGATCAAGGCTCCGGTCGCGGTATGACGAAGCTGGGAGCGATTTGGGCGCAGGATTGCAACGGGATCATCGGGACGGGCACGGCCATGTCCTGGCATGTTCCCGCTGATTTCCGGCACTTCAAGGAGTCCACGATGGGCTGCCCGATCATCATGGGCCGCCGCTCGTGGGAGGCTCTCGGGCGCGTTCTGCCGGGCCGCACGAACATCGTCATCACCCGCACCCCCGGGTACGAGGCCGAGGGCGCTCTCGTTGTCTCCTCCGTCGATGAGGCGCTTCAGGTCGCACGCGAGGAAACCTCGCGCACGGACGCCCCCTACATCTGGATCACGGGCGGGGCTCAGCTCTACGCCGAGACCCTTCCCCTCCTCGACGAGGCCGTGGTGACCGACCTGGAGCTGGACGTGGCCGCGAGCGCACCCGAGGGGTCGTCCTTCGTGTATGCGCCGCCGCTGGATCCGGCGCTGTGGCGCAGGGACGAGGAGCGCAGCGACGCCGAGTGGCGTGAGCGCTCCGGCGATGCTCGCTGGAAGGTGAGCACCTGGGTGCAGCGCTAAGCGTTTCCCCGTTTCGATACCTGTCCAGCAAGGCCCCGCGCATCGCGCGGGGCGTTCGTCGTAGGATGCATTGTGCCCTCATCACCTTTGCTGACGAATCCGACGCTGCGCGCGCTCGTGGCGATCGCGCTGTTCACGTACACGGCGCAGAACATGCTTAACGTGTCGATCGCTCCCTTGTCGCGCGCCCTTGACCTGCCCGAGTGGATCGTGGGCGCGGCGGTGTCCTTGGCGGCCGCTGCGGTGACGGCGCTCAGCCAGTTCTGGGGGCGCCGCTCGATCGCGTGGGGACGCAGGCGCGTCATCCTGTTGGCACTGTTCTTAGCACTCACGGCGGGCACGCTTTTCTCGGCGGCAGTGTGGGCGCGAGCGGCCCGTTACATCGGCGCTTTCCTCGCGGCGGGCGCCATCATGGCGGCACGCGGCCCCTTCTTCGGCGCGGCCGTCGCCGCGATTCCGCCGACGGGCCAGGCCCTCGTCGCAGAGGTGACCCCCGACGAGGCCTCGCGCGTGCGCGGCACGTCCGCATTCTCCGGCGCGATCAACCTGTCCGTCATGGTCGGCTCCCTCGTCTCGTCGGCTCTGGGCGCCTGGTGGATCTTCGGCCCCGTGCACGCCACCCCGATCTTCGTCCTCATCGCCCTGGCCATCGCCCTGATCTGGCTGCCCCGCGACGGAGCATCCACGCGCCCGAGGAGGCGCTTGCCCCACCTGACCCGTGAGGTCAGCAAACAAGAGCAGGCAGCCCCGGCCTCGTCGATCGAAACCACGGCGGACACCAAGAGTGCGGGGAATGCGGACGGGGAACTGCCCCCGCGCGTGCGGTGGACCGACCGACGCATCGCCCCGTGGATCGCCTCGGTGTTCGGCATCTACTTCGCGAACGGCGTCGTTCAGATCACGATGGGATTCCTCGTCCAGGACCGCGGCGGACTCGAGCCCGCGCCCGCCGTTTCCGTCACCGCCCTCATGCTGCTGGCCAACGCCGCCGGCGCCATGCTCATGCAGCTGATCGTCGTGCCGCGCCTGGGGTGGAGCCCGCGCACTCTCCTGCGCACGGGCATGACGCTCGCCATTATAGCCCTCTCATGCCTGACGATCGCGCCGTCGCTGTGGGCGCTGGCAGTCTCAACGTTCGCGATGGGCATCGCCTCGGGCATGGCCTCCCCCGGCTACTCGGCGGGCGCGTCCCTGGCGGTGAGCGCGCGCGAGCAGGGCGGTATCGCCGGCGTCATCAACGCGACCGGCGCGATCACGTGGATCGTCGCCCCTGTCAGCGCCACGGCCCTGTACGGCTGGATGCCGCTGTCGCCCTTCCTGCTGGCGCTCTCGCTCGTCGCCCTGTCCTGCGCGTGCGCCTGGTGGCTCCTGCACCGCGCAAAGAGCGCGGACCGGCCCCTGGACTAGGACGCGACTAGGACGAGTGCCCCACACCTCAACGCGCGGGCGGCGCTATCCTAGAGGGGTACGTAAGCCCTACGCGAAGGAGCCACCTGTGGCACAAGAAACCCGCACCGAAACCGACTCGATGGGAGCCGTTGAGGTCCCCGCGAACCGCTACTGGGGCGCTCAGACCGAGCGTTCGCTGCACAACTTCGACATTGGACGCAACACCTTCGTGTGGGGCCGCCCGATGGTGCGCGCCCTCGGCATCCTGAAGAAGGCCGCGGCCCTGGCCAACGCCGAGCTGGGCGAACTGCCCGCCGACATCGCGAACTACATCGCGCAGGCCGGCGACGAGGTCATCTCCGGCAAGCTCGATGACAACTTCCCCCTCGTCGTCTTCCAGACCGGTTCGGGCACGCAGTCGAACATGAACGCCAACGAGGTCATCTCCAACCGCGCCATCGAGATCGCGGGCGGCACCATGGGCACCAAGACCCCTGTCCACCCCAACGATCACGTGAACCGTGGCCAGTCCTCGAACGACACGTTCCCCACCGCCATGCACATCGCGGTCGTCTCCGAGCTGCACGACATGTACCCGCGCGTGCGTCAGCTGCGCGACACCCTGGACAAGAAAGCCAAGGAGTTCGAGGACGTCATCATGGTGGGCCGCACCCACCTGCAGGACGCCACCCCGATCCGCCTGGGCCAGGTCATCTCCGGCTGGGTTGCTCAGATCGACTTCGCCCTCGATGGCATCGAGTACGCCGACACCCGTGCGCGCGAGCTGGCCATCGGCGGCACCGCCGTGGGCACCGGCCTGAACGCTCACCCGAAGTTCGGCGAGCTCACCGCCAAGAAGATCTCCGAGGAGACCGGCATCGAGTTCACGCAGGCCGACAACCTGTTCGCCGCCCTCGGTGCGCACGACGCGCTGGTGCTGGTCTCGGGCACGCTGCGTGTCCTGGCCGACGCCCTCATGAAGATCGCGAACGACGTGCGCTGGTACGCGTCGGGTCCGCGCAACGGCATCGGCGAGCTGATCATCCCCGAGAACGAGCCCGGTTCCTCGATCATGCCGGGCAAGGTGAATCCGACGCAGTGCGAGGCCATGACCATGGTCGCCACCCAGGTGTTCGGCAACGACGCGACGGTGGGCTTCGCCGGCTCGCAGGGTAACTTCCAGCTCAACGTGTTCAAGCCCGTCATGGCGTGGAACGTGCTGGAGTCGATCCGCCTGCTGGGCGACGCCTGCGTGTCCTTCGATACGAACTGCGCGTACGGCATCGAGCCGAACTACGAGAAGATCCAGCACAACCTGGACATCAACCTCATGCAGGTGACGGCGCTGAACCGCCACATCGGCTACGACAAGGCCTCGAAGATCGCGAAGAACGCGCATCACAAGGGCCTGTCGCTGCGCGAGTCCGCCCTCGAGCTGGGCTTCCTGACGGCCGAGGAGTTCGACGCGTGGGTCGTTCCCGCCGACATGACGCACCCCAGCGCCGCCGACGAGTGATCCGCTTCAGGCGCGCTAGCGGCTGACGCTTCGGCCCCGACCTCGCATTTACGAGGCCGGGGCCGATTTCGTATGTACGAGGCCGGGGATGCGCTGGAGCGGAAGTCGAGCATGACAGGGAATAAACCTCCAGATCACATAGTTATGTGTCATGTAAACAATTGGAGGGATTTATGACGTACACGCTCAGCACCCACAGCGATGCAGTCCACGCGGCCCTGCATCTGCTAGCCGACGACATGGGCTGCGAGATTCCCCCCTCGGACACCTCACAGGAACGCGCCTATCTGCGCGCCCTCATGAATCTGCGGGATCCCGCTCCCCTGCCTGATGGCTACCTGGAGGCCGAGGCGATTGTCCTCGACACCGAGCGCGAGCGTCAAGGGACCGTGACCTGGGAGGACGCCACGGCCTCGTCCACACACCCGCGCATGGCACTGTGGCGCGGCGACATTACCCGCCTGGAGGTCGACGCGATCGTCAACGCGGCAAACTCGGCGCTGCTCGGATGCCGGGCACCTGGGCACACGTGCATCGACAACGCGATCCACAGCGCAGCCGGGCTCGAACTGCGGCAGGCATGCGCCGAAGTCATGGCTGAGCGCACACGCGGCGACGGCCCCTCGGGATTCCCGACGGGCGAGGCCGTCCTCACCCCCGGCTTCCACCTGCCCTCGCGCTTCGTCATCCACACGGTCGGCCCCATCGTGAACGGAGAGCTCACTGACGAGCACCGGGAGGCCCTGGCTTGCTCGTACCAGCGATGCTTGGAGGAGGCAGCCGCACATGGGCTCAACACGGTAGCCTTCTGCTGCATTTCCACGGGGGTCTTCGGCTTCCCGCAGGAGGAGGCGGCCCGTATCGCGGTGTCGACCGTCGCCGATTTCCTTGAGTCTGACACCCGGGGCGCGTCCGAGGTGCGCGTCATTTTCGACGTATTCGGCGACCACGACGAGGCCCTGTACCGCGCCCTTCTTAGGCTCTGAACCATCACCGACGGAGGAGGCACCATGAACCGACCCACCACCCTGCGCGAGGCTATCGAAAGCGCTGACGCGATCCTGATCGGAGCGGGCGCCGGGCTGTCCGCCGCCGACGGAGACAATCACTCGGGCCCGGTATTCGATGAACGTTTCGCGGATTTTCACGCCGAGCGCGGCATCACGGACGCCTACTCGGGCGGCTTCTTTCCCTACCCCACGTCGGAGGAGCGCTGGGCGTTTTGGAGCCGCATGATTTCCCTACTGCGCTACGAGGCCAGCCCAGGGCAGGTGTACGCGGACCTGCTGAACCTCGTACGCGGTCGCGACTACTTCGTGATCACCACGAACGTCGATCACCGTTTCCAAAATTCCGGCTTCGACAAGGAACGCCTGTTCTACACGCAGGGCGATTACGGGCTGCTGCAGTGTTCGGCGCCCTGCCACGACACGACGTACGACAACGAGTCGTGGGTGCGGGATGCGGTGACTAGTCAGAAGGGCATGCGTATCCCGTCGGAGCTGATTCCCCACTGCCCGAGGTGCGGGGAGGAAATGACGACCAACCTGCGCATCGATAACCGTTTCGTTCAGGACGATGGATGGATGGCGGCTGCCGGTCGTTATCAGGACTTCTTGGAGCGCACGTCAAGTGGCCGCGTGCTTCACCTCGAGATGGGCGTCGGCATGAATACGCCGAGCATCATCAAGTTTCCGTTCTGGCGTCGTGTGTTCGACAATCCGGAGGCGACCTACGCGTGCGTTGCGCTGGACGCGGCGGCTCCCAAAGAGATCTCGGATCGTTCGCTCGTCATTCGCGGCGACATCGCCGAGGCCCTGGCGAGCGCGCGCAGATAACGAGCCTGGCCTCGTCCCTACCTCTGGGCGCGCGCTTTCTTGCGCATCTTCAGAATCGTCGAGGCGATGATGGAGAGCAGGAAGATGTTGAAGAGGATCGCGCCGACGCTCGGGGATACCAGCGTGGCCACGAGGCGCCCGACGGGGGCCGTGGCCGCTGCGGAGGCGCCGACGATGAGTCCGACGCGCAGGTCGACCATGCCATGGCGCAGATTGGTGACAGTGCCGGCGATGCCGGTGGGGATCATGACGAGGAGGGACGTGCCGCGCGCGATCAGATCTCCCGCGCCGACGGCGAGCTCCATGCCGGGCACGATGACGGATCCGCCACCCACGCCGACCAGGCCGGAGAGGATACCGGCGCACAGGCCGACCAGGATCATGAGGGCGCACGAGGCCGGTGTCAGCGACACACTTCCCTCTCGCGTGGGGACGTGCAGGTATTGGGAGACGATGACGAAGACGGTGAAGCCGATGAGGATCCAGGGCAGTGAGGGGGTCGGGAGGCGGCGCAGGAGCGACACGCCGACCTGTGAGCCCGCGAGCGCGCCGACGACGAGGAGGGCGGCTCCGGCCCAGGAGACCTCGCCGTGCAGGGCGTAGTTACCCGAGCCGACGGCAGCAGTGACGATGATGGCGGCGAGCGACGTGGCCGAGGCGCGGCGCTGATCCATGCCCAGGACGCCCATCAGGGCGGGCACGATGACGAGGCCGCCTCCCACTCCAAAGAGTCCGGAGAGGAAGCCAGCACCTACGCCTGTCGCGATGACGAGGAGGATACGGTTCATGGTGAGGGGCTGGGAGTCCGCGTTGGCCATGCTTCTACTGTAGTACTGGGTTATTGTGCGCTCTGAGACGAGGCTTCACCCCGCGCGAAATGGAAGTCCCGATCCTGTTCACGGGCCCACGGGCGGGCGTAGACTCCTCGCATCAACGAAAGGAAATGCGATGTCCAACGTTCTGATTGTGTCGGGACACCCGCGCACCGGCGATGATTCGGTTGCGAATAAGACGATCCTGGAGGAGCTGGCGGTCCTGCTTCCCGACGCCGAGATTGATCATCTCGACGAGCTGTATCCCAACTACACGTTCGACGTTGAGGCGGAGCAGGAGAAGCTTCGCAACGCGGACGTCATCGTCTTGCAGTATCCGCTGTGGTGGTATGGCTGGCCGGCGCTGCTGCAGAAGTGGATGGAGGACGTGTTTGTGCGCGGTTTCAGCCACGGGTCTTCGGGTACGGCTCTGCGCGGTAAGAAGCTGGTCGTGTCGGTAACGACGGGGGCTTCTCAGGCTTACTACGCGCCAGAAGCCGTCGATTTCAACGACTTGCTGACGCCCGCGAAGGCCACGTGTGCGCTGACGGGCATCGAGTTTGCGGGGAGCCTTCCCCTGTACGGGGTGTCGTACGCGAATCGCACGGATGAGGCGGCGCGCGCCGACATGGTGCAGCGTTCGCGCGAGCACGCGAAGCGCCTCGCGGAGTTCGTCTCCTCCCTCTGAGTTTGCGCTCCCCTGCGGTCAGGCAGGGCGCATAACCCACCCCCGACCTCGTCCAATACGAGGCCGGGGCCGGGAGCAGGTGAGGCTGGTGCCGCCGAGACGCAGGGAGTGCGAGGGGCCGAACTTCGCATCTGAGTGCTCCGTTAGGATGGGGGCATGATTGATATGCGGGACCCTCGAGGGATTATTACGTTCATCGTCCGGTATCTGATGCTCCAAGTGGGCCTCCTGGTCTTACTCGTACTCTCCTTGTCATCCAGCCTCGTTCTGTTGACTTTTTTCTGTCTCATGGGCTTCTTCACCTTCTTCCAGGTGTTGGCGTCCATCTCCCGGGATTTTCTCGACCACGCCGGGTTGTGGAAGGCTATCGTGATCGCGGTTACTGTCCTCATCGACGTACCCATCCTGTGGTGGTTCGGACGACTGGTGGCGGGCATTGCCGGCGGCGGGTCCGACTGGTGGCTCGTAACTTCATGGATGCCCTTCCACTTCTTCGCTGCCTTCTTCGCGTGGGGACTCCGCGAGATCTTCCACTCGCCGGACCCTCAGCAAACTGCCACGCCCAGCGCCTCTGACACTCCCACCGATCCGGCTGAAACCGAGAACCCGGGCGATTCCAACGTTGCAGACGCCCCAACAGCGACCGGGGTTACCGAAGCAGACAGCGACAGCGGCAGCGACAAGCAGTAGTCCGTTGTCTTAGGAGTGGATTCGACTGCTCCCCTGCCGCTAGACAAAAGGCGCAAACTGGCCCCGACCTCGCTTTCACGAGGCCGGGGCCGGACGCCTACTTCTATTTTCTCTTCTTCGGTGCAGGTACTTCTTCCCACATCGCGTCGACGATGTCTCGCAGTGCGTCGCGGTCCTCCACCTCGACGAGGAGCATCTCCTTCGCTCCCTCGTAGGGGATGGTGCGCGGGGCATCGGGTAGAAGACGTTCGGAGGCGGGCGTGACCTTGAGCAGGAACCGGTCGTCGTATATGCCACCCACGACCTTGCTCCGGTAGTAGAGAACATATTCGCCCATCATCTTGCGATACGACACTTCTTCTAACCCGGACAACAGCTCGAGGACATACTCTCGATACTCCTCACTGGACGACATCTGTTCCCCCATTTTTCCCGCCAAACACGATGCTTTCCCCTTCCTGCGCGACACTGCGCGGCGTCTTCTGTCGTAGCCCGTGCCCCTCAGTGTAGTCGCCTGACGTCAGGGCTCCTCAGCGACGATTCCAATCGGGTGCTCGTGTCCGTATGGTTTCCCATTCATTTCCTCACTGCGGGCCTCACCTGGGGACTACGCGAGATCATCGACGCGATGGGCTCGCGAGACACTGCCACGCCCCGCGCCTCTGGCACTCCCACCGATCCGGCTGAAACCGAAAACCTCAGCAAAGCCGAAGACACAGAGGCAGACACCCCGACGGCCACCACCGGCGTCACCGAAGCCGACACCGACAAGCAGTAGTCCGTTTCCTCAGGAGCGGTTTCGGCTACTCCCCTGCCACCAGGCAGAACGCGCAACCCGGCCCCGACCTCGTCGTCACGAGGCCGGGGCTGGGTCAATCACTCAGGTTCAGACTGCCGGTCATTCGGTTCCGCCATAACCTGCAGATACTGGACACCCCCTTGGTTAATCAAATCCAAAGCCAAATCGTTGATGATCGGCAGCACCTCGTCGATAGTCAAGAGCGGATCGAGTTCCATCGTGATCGGCTGGAACCTCACAATGGGCTCCATGTATTCAGTGCCGAGCAGACTATTACCTAAGCTCATCCCGTGAATGTAGATCGGCTTTTTCTGAATACCGACAAGACCCGCTCTGATCCTAAAACCGCCGTGTGCCTGCCGTTCTTTCGCATGGCTACGCAACAGAGTAATGAAGTCCGTAACTGCAGTTTCGACTTCATTGCCTCTACAGTGGTTAGTCATTCACACCGGGTAACGGTCACTCCACCGCGGGTCAGTAACCAGGAGTCCCAGTTGATATGCTCCGACAACCGTTGCATCATCGTGCAAGAACTTACGAAAGTACCCCCGAGAACTTTGGTATCCCCGGATGATCCACTGACGGAGTCCCTTTTTTACTTCCCCACCACTCCACCAGTTATCTACTCTGGTTCCACTTACGAGTTCCGGAGCAATCGGCGCGTTCGCGTATTGATGTATCAGATCTACAGTAGTCGGCACGCGTCCAGTAACTGCCTCGTGGGGAACAGCAGCTAAGGCAAGAAATACCCCGTCTTCCGGGCGTAGCGCCTCACAGGCACGCTCGTAACGATCTTGAAGGAGGCGTTCCTGATCATCTGCGTGTTGGAAACGTTCGCGAAAACCCCGTTCGATCTCACGATCACTCATGTACACGGTGTGGGGACCATTACGACGTGGCGCCACAAAAGCATCGTCGCCTTTTTTCGCAAAGTGAGGAGCATCAGCAGAGTCCGGAACCCGCATCATGACGAGACTCCCGCCGCCTTCATTGCCACACGGCACCTCATGGAACTCGAGTCCAACTACCGGAGGTCCGATCTTCGCATACGCCGCCCTCAGGATCCTCTGCTGGTCGGTGGCAGACCAAGAAATTGGGACGATCTTAGAGGCGGTGTTCTTGTCGCCGTCTTCTTCAATCCCAAACACAATCCATCCGCCGCCGCTATTCGCCATGGCAGCGATGTCTTTTGCGGCTTCTTCATCCCATCGCGGCTTTCGCGAATCATAAGCAACCCGCTTCCAGTCGAGGTCACTAGTTTCTTCAACGCTGTGCTCGACCGCTTGTTTGAACAGGATGATGGAAATATTCCCCGGTTCAAGACCCAGTGCTCGGTGAATAGGCGTAAACATATGGATCCTTGTCGTCATAGTTCGTGTAGAGGATCGAACTCGTCAAGCAGCAGCACTTGAACGAGTCCCTTTCAATGCCAGCACCCAATATTGAAAGGCAACTGGCGTAGCGGTCCCGACCTCGTCGTCACGAGGCCGGGGCCAGCTCGTCACAGCCCTCCGAGTCCCGAGAATCGTTCGACCCAGGTCCGCAGGGCGTCAAGGACGCGCGAGCGGATGGCTTCGCGGCTGCCACCGCCACCAAAGCGGCGGGCCGGCGGGAGGATCGAGGACAGGCCGGTCCCTTCGTCGGGGACGTAGCCCTCGCGCAGAGAGTCGTACGCGAAGTCCCGCGCGCCCTCGCCGAGGCGTTCGGCCTCAATGATTGCGTCGAGTTCGCTGTCGCGCTTGGCAGCGATGAAGGACTCGAACTCTGTTGGAACATCCCCGTTGAGGGACACTCGGCGGTAGAACTCTTCGATGAGGTCACGTTTGCCGCGCAGGGCGGGTGAAGCGGCGAGGGCGCGCGTGATTTCGACGGGGATTTCGCGGTCGTCGCCGTCGCCACGCTCGCCCCGATGATGCTCGACGAGCATGAGGATGTAGTCGACGTTGATGTCGACCTGCTTGACGAGCTCCATTTCGAAGACGAGCTCATCCGCGATCGGTTCCTTCTCCACCTTCGAGCGCTCGCGCGCCTCGTGATAGAGGTCCAGGTAGACGCTCCTGTAGTCTTCGAGCTCGCGCGAGGCGATCGTGTCATCGCCCTCGAAGTCGTCGAAGGACGTGAGGATGTTGCGCAGGCGCAGGACCTGCCCCATGAGGTCGATGAAGCGCTTCTGTTCCTTTTCGGATGCGATCGATCCGATGGGCAGCGGGAAGCCGATGCGAAGCTGCTCAATGGTCTCGAGGTAGGTGGACAGGTACTCGCCGTATGGGCGCAGGAGTACCTGACCGCGCGCCTCTTTGTTGCCGAAGAGGGCGATCGCGTCGTTCGTGGCCTCTTCGAGGTTGCGGAAGCAGACGATGTTTCCGAATGTCTTGACGGAGTTGAGGATTCGGTTGGTGCGCGAGAAGGCCTGGATGAGGCCGTGGGCGCGCAGGTTCTTGTCGACCCACAGGGTGTTGAGGGACTTGGAGTCGAAGCCGGTGAGGAACATGTCGACGACGATCACCAGGTCGATACGTCTTTCGGCGAGAGCCGTTGACAGGCTCGTGTAGTATCCCTCGAATCCCGAGGCATCGGTGCCGAAGCTGGCACCGAACTGCTGGTTGTAGTCGGCGATCGCCTCGTCGAGGAAGGCACGGTCGTCCTGGGAGAGGGCCGAGGGGTCCATGGATTCGTCGGAGAGCAGACCGGTGCCCGGCGCCTCGGCGTTGGGCGCGTATGAGTAGATGATTCCGACGCTGAGCCTGCGCGCCTCCGGCAGGTCAGCCTGCTGGCGCTTGAACTCCTGGTAGTAGGCACGGGCAGCCTTGATGGAGGAGGTGGCGAACAGGGAGTTGAAGCCGTTGACGCGCAGTTCCTTGTACTGGAAGGAGGCGTGCCGCTTCGTCTTTTGGTCGAAGTGTTCGAGGATGTAGGAGACCACGGCCGAGATGCGCTGCGGGTTCATGTAAGCGCTGTCGGTATCGATGCCTTCGACGTCGTGGTTGTCGATGTCGTCTCGCACGCGGAACGAGTTGAGGTAGTCGACGCGGAACGGCAAGACGGTCTTGTCCCGGATGGCGTCGACGATCGTGTAGGAGTGCAGCTGGTCCCCGAAGGCCTGCTCGGTCGTCCGTAGGTTTGCTTTGCCGGAACTGGAAGCATTGTCCGCAAAGATGGGCGTTCCGGTGAAGCCGAAGAGGTGGTAGTTACGGAAGGCTCGCGTGATGTCGGTGTGCATGTCGCCGAACTGGCTGCGGTGACATTCATCGAAGACGAGGACGACGTGCCCGGAGTAGATGGCGTGCCCGCGGTGGCTCTTGACGAAGGTCGCGAGCTTTTGGATGGTGGTGACGATGATGGGCGTGGACGGATCGTTGATTTGCTGGGCGAGCTGGCGTGTGGATTGGTTCGCGGAGACGGTCCCCTCGGCGAAGGCGTTATATTCGCGGATGGTCTGATGGTCGAGGTCCTTGCGGTCGACGACGAAGAGGACCTTGTCGACCCCCTCCATGCCTGCAGCGAGCTTGGCCGTCTTGAAGGAGGTGAGGGTCTTTCCGGAGCCGGTCGTGTGCCAGACGTATCCGCCGGCGGCGACGGTGCCCGTCTGCTTGTTCATGCTGGAGGTCTTGATGCGCTGGAGGATCGCTTCGGTCGCGGCGATCTGGTAGGGGCGCATCACGAGGAGTTCACCGCGGGTGTTGAGCACGCAGTAGCGCGTAAGGATGGAGAGGATGGTGCGCTTGGCCAGGAATGTGGCGGCGAAGTCGGTGAGGTCCGGAATCTGATTGTTGGCGGCGTCGGTCCACCACATGGTGAATTCAAAGGATCGCGCGTTGGCGGCGGCCACCTGTCGGCGCGTGCCCTGGTTTTCGGTGATGTGCTGGAGGCGCACGGTGTTGGAGTAGTACTTGGTGTGTGCGCCGTTGGAGATGACGAAGATCTGCACGTAGCCGAAGAGTCCGTCGCCGGCGCCGGCGTGGAAGGAGTCGCGCTGGTAGCGGTCGATCTGGTTGAAGGCTTGGCGCAGTTCTTCACCGCGCCGTTTGAGTTCGATGTGGACGAGGGGCAGGCCGTTGACGAGGATGGTGACGTCGTAGCGGTTGGAGCGCGCGCCCGTGTCGATGGCATACTGGCGGATCACCTGCACCTTGTTGCGGTGAATGTTGGTCTTGTCGATGAGGCTGATGTTCTTGGTGGTGTCGTCGTCGCGGGTGAGGACCTGCACGTGGTCCTCCTGGATGCGGCGGGCTTTGGCGACGACGGGATTCCCGTCGGAGGAGCGGACGTCGACGATCGAGTGACGGTAGAAGTCCTTCCATTCCCGGTCGCTGAAACGGTAGTTGTTGAGGGCCTCGAGCTGGACGCGCAGGTTCGCTTCCAGGCCGTCGCGGTCGTGGATGTCCACATATTCGTAGGCTTGGGCGCACAGCTGCTTGATGAGGTCGTCCTCGAGGGCGGCTTCGCTCTGGTAGTCCTGCTCCGGGTCGCGGGTCGGGTGATAGAGGCCGACGACCGTGAATTCGTCGGAGACGACGACGGGTTCGATGCGGGGGCGAGGTGCGTCGGTGGACACTCGCGTTCCTTTCTCTACGGGTCTCTTTCACGAGGCCGGGGCTGGCACGCGGGAGGCTTCCCTCCCATCTGGTGACGTTGATCCGATGCTAACGTCACCCACCGTCATCTGCGTCCAGGCTCAACCGGCGGTGTCAGCTAAGCGACAAACCTGAAGCCTGTTCAACCCGACTGATATAGCACTGAACGCCGAGTATAATCGCGTGGCAACGACGCAGAGGAGGAGACCAACACGGCACGATCAATCGTTGATGTCGCAGCCTACATCCTGGAGCGCACCGATACGGTAACGACAATGAAGCTCCAGAAGCTTGCCTTCTATTCTCAAGCTCAGCACCTCGCTCAGTACGGATCCCCACTCTTCCCAGAAGCTTTCCAAGCATGGCGCGGTGGACCCGTCGCTCCCGATCTCTACGCTCTGCATCGCGGCAAGTTTCTGATTCGTCCAGGCGAACTATCGTCCGGCGACTCATCTGCTCTCACTGATGCTGAACGCAAGCTCATCGATGGCGTATGCTCCACGCTAAGTGGGCTGACAGGTGCTGAGTTGAGTGAACGAACGCACGTGGAAGACCCCTGGCTGCACGCACGTGAGGGCCTAAGGCCATCCGCTCCCTCGGATGCAGTTATCACTCAGGAAGCAATGCGCAGCTACTACCAGGAGCATCCCATCCTCGATTGATCGCCTAATGACGCCCCTTTGCTCTGGTGCTGCTATGAACCCTAGAACAATTGCAGGGCAAGGGCTGACATGGGCCCCTCGCACACCGAGGGGTGACCGCGAAACCTGACAAAACAGGGCCTCGTAATAGTCCATTCGTGGACGGCAAGCTGAAGTCACGCCCTCGTGTTTCCCCTCACGTATGCGTGAGGGGAAACACGACTATTCGGAGGTTCTGTTGAGGAACGCGCTGACCACAAACAACGAGTCCTGCATGTAATTCCCCAGCCAATCTGGCTCTTCGCATTTGAGGGTGTAGGTGTTGTGGGCGGGGTTGGGTGTGTCGTGGCCGGGTAGGGGTCGAGGTCTTTCGATGATGGAGATTCCTACACCGTCCATCTGAAAGACCTCGACGTGGCCAATACTATCTTTGATCGCCCTGATCTGAGCGCGTTCACGCGCCTGGATGACCTGGGGTTGGAGGTGACGGGCCAGCGCATGTGGCCAGACCATGCAGTGTTGGCGTGCCGGATTGCTGGTGAGGATCGGTGGTGTCGACGCTGCGGATGCCAGGGCATTTCTCGTGACACGGTGGTCAGGCGCTTGGCGCACGAGCCCTGCGGGTGGCGTCCCACGATCTTGCACGTGAGCGTGCGCCGCTACCGGTGCGAGACGTGTGCTCACGTGTGGCGCCAAGACATGAGCCAAGCGGCCGATCCACGCGCCAAGCTCTCGCGCGCAGCGGTGCGCTGGGCGCTCACTGGGCTGGTCGTTCATCATGTGACGGTGACGCGC